>NZ_JBTGUW010000004.1:0-28483 GCF_054343795.1 Flavobacterium sp. GNP002 | reverse complement strand
CTCCGCTTTAACATCCTTTTACAAAAAATGCGGGGGTAAAACCGTTATCGGCAATTTTTGCGTTTGGAATTTGCATCATTGTTTTTGGACTATCCTCTATTTTTTGGTTGTCTGTAGCCTCTTTGTTTTTTAGTGGTGTTTTTGATGGGATTTCAGTAGTCATAATGCCAAACCATTCTTCAACTGAAAACTCCAGATCACATGCGGTCGCGTAGCTGCTGTGAATTCTATATTTGTGGGCTCTTCTAACGAATTGGGTGCTTTTGAAAGCGGCTTAACGGCTAAACTAATGGGTACTGTGAGTGCAGTGGTCTTTGGCGGAAGCATGACCTTAATTACTGTTATTTTCACGGGCATTGTATCGCCAACTTTTAGAAAATTAGACCGGCAACAAGATGTTGAAGATCATGAAAAGAGCGAGTAATTAATACTTTTTGATTTCGAAATTTTCCCCATCAAAATGCAAATAATGTACCCAGTCACCCAGATTCACATACTCGGCATTTTCGCCTACAGTATGTTCATTGGTAGATGACGGTGGCCAAAAATAAGGTAATTGTAGTGCTTGGTTTCTAGTTTTCTCTTGGAATACAGAATAAGCCATTCGTTGTCTCCACCAAGAAAAGTCACATCCTACAGGGGAGATCAGTTTGTTTTTAACGGACAGGTATTGTGCTAATTTCACGCCAATGTCCGGATGCAACCATCTAAAACAACCATTTAAAAAACGGATTGGTAACACTTTTTTCATGCGTTTGTAACCCTTATCGCCAGGACCTTTGCCGTCTCCGTGACCAATAAGAAATGTTTTATCTCCAAAAGTATATTCTTGATTGTCATGAAAATTTATTATTCCTTCTGGAAAATAACTTCGATCCACAAATCATGATTCCCCACGAAGAAATAAATAGGAATACCACTATCACGAAGTTCTGCTAGTTTACCCAAAACACGGATGAAACCTTTTGGCACTACGGTTTTATATTCGAACCAAAAATCGAATAAATCGCCCAATAAAAAAGAGCTTCGGCATCACTTTCAATTTCGTCGAGCCATGCCACGAATTTTTGTTTTCTAGGAAAACTAATTCGGGTGTTGGTGCGCCAAAATGCGATCGGATGCAAAATAAATTTTCTTATTGTGGGTAATTGCATGAAACTAAAGTATAGATTTAAAATTACTACTCCGCAAAAGAAGATTCGGTTTCTTCTTGCAGTTTTAAAGGAGAAAAAAGAGAATTCCTTCCTGAAATCCACTGGTAATTCGTTGACAAAATGAATTACCATATTCTCACTTGTGGGCTGGTAAATCGACTACTATAACATGATGCCCACGGTTGATCAACTCATTGGCTAAATCAATATGAGGTGTTGTTCCGTTAAAAAGGCGTCGCGCTATCAAATTGATCTACAATTTCTTCTTTTACAATTTTCTTTAAATCCGTAAAGTCTATTACCATTCCGAATTTTACATTAGAACTATCTGTAATTGGCACTCCAATTACGGATCGTTCTAATGTAAAATTCGGAATGGTAATAGACTTTACGGATTTAAAGAAAATTGTAAAAGAAGAAATTGTAGATCAATTTGATCACGCGACCGTTTTTAACGGAACAACACCTCATATTGATTTAGCCAATGAGTTGATCAACCGTGGGCATCATGTTATAGTAGTCGATTACCAGCCCACAAGTGAGAATATGGTAATTGATTTTGCTCAACGAATTACCAGTCGATTGCCGGAAGGAATATCTCTTTTCTCCTTAAAACTGCAAGAAACCGAATCTTCTTTTGCGGAGTGGTTTGCAAGTGATAATTTTAAATCTATACTTTAGTTTCATGCAATTACCCCACAATAAGAAAATTTATTTTGCATCCGATCAGCATTTTGGCGCACCAACACCCGAATTGAGTTTTCCTAGAGAACAAAAATTCGTGGCATGGCTCGACGAAATTGAAAGTGATGCCGAAGCTCTTTTTTTATTGGGCGATTTATTCGATTTTTGGTTCGAATATAAAACCGTAGTGCCAAAAGGTTTCATCCGTGTTTTGGGTAAACTAGCAGAACTTCGTGATAGTGGTATTCCTATTTATTTCTTCTTGTGGGGAATCATGATTTGTGGATGGAAGATTATTTCCAGAAGGAGTTGAACATTCCAGTTTTTCATGACAATGAAACAGTAGAATATACTTCTGGAGAGAAAACATTTCTTATTGGTCACGGAGACGGCAAAGGTCCTGCCACAAGGGTTACAAACGCATGAAAAAAGCGTTTACCAATCCGTTTTTTGTAAACTGGTTGTTTAGATGGGTCTGCATCCGGACATTGGCGTGAAATTAGCACACATACCTGTCCGTTAAAAAACAAACTGATCTCTGGTGATGAGGATGTGACTTTTCTTGGTGAAGACAACGAGTGGCCTATTCTGTATTCCAGAGAGAAAACGTGAGAAACCAAGCACTGCAATCACCTGATTTTTTGGCCACCGTCATCAACCAATGAAAGTACCTGTAGGCGAAACTGCTCAGAGTATGTGAAGTCCGGGTGACTGGATTACGTACCGTACATATCGGAGTTTTTGATGGGAAGAATTCCAAAATCAAAAAGTATTAATTAACTCGCTCTTTTCATGATCTTCAACATCTTGTTGCAGGTCTAATTTTCTAAAAGTTGGCGATACAATGCCCGTGAAAGTAACAGTAACTAAGGTCATGCCACCGCCAAAGACCACTGCACTCACAGTACCCATTAAGTGTAGCCGTTAAGCCGCTTTCACAAAGCACCCAATCCGTTAGAAGAGCCCACAAATATAGAATCCACAGCAGCTACGCGACCCCGCACGTGATCTGGAGTTGTCAGTCGAAGAAACGGTTTGGCGTATGACTAACTGAAATCCCATCAAAAACAACCACCAAACAACAAGAAGGCTACACACAACCAAAAAATAGAGGTATAGTCCAAAAACAATGATGCAAGTTCCAAACGCAAAAATTGCCGATAACAGTTTCATACCCGCATTTTTTGTAAAAGGAATGTAAGCAGGAGATGATGAGCATCGAAAAAGCGCCAACAGCTGGCGCAGCTCTCAAAACGCCAAATCCCTGAGGTCCTCATCTTTCAGAATATCCTGAGCAGAAATGGGCAACAAAGCAACGGCTCCGCCAAAAAGGACTGCAATCATATTGCTAGTGAGAAGGCGCCTAAAATAGTCTTGTTGTTGAAAAACAAATTTCACGCCTTCTTTCAAACTTTCCATAATGGGTTCGCCAATTTTTGCATTCAAAATCGGTTTCGATTCGAATTTGGGTGCCAAAGCAACCAATGCGATAAGTGAACATCCCAAAACGATGAACATAGACCCATGAACGCCAATCCAATTGATAGAGAAACCCGCAACTGCAGGTCCTAAGACAGAACTAATCTGCCGAACGGAGCTACTCCAAGTCGCAGCATTTGGATATATTTTTTTAGGAACGACCAAGGCCAAAAGAGAGAATATGGTCGGACCCAGAAAAGCGCGTACTAGTCCTCCTAAAGACACGAAAAAGTCAATGGAGTATCAAATAGCTTGGGTAGCAAGGCCTTTTATAAAAGGAGGCTCAGGCAAACAGAAATAAGCCCAAACTAACAACTGAAAATCCTAAAATACATTTGAAAAGCAAACCTTCCTTTTCCTTTTGCATCTACAATGTGTCCGGCAATACAAAGCCATCGAAATGGCTGGAATGACTTCCATCAACCCGATGATTCAGCTAGTCGATAACCGATTTTTGGTTAAGCTCTACACTTCCCACTCAATAACAATAAACTGCATGGACCATCCAGAAACCATTGCAAAACGCAATAGCAGAAGTACATCGAATTCTCTGTAGCGCAGCGCCGAGTAAGGGTCGTGTTTTTTCATAGTTTAGCAATCATTCTTTACATATCTCGCAACCGCAATCGCGAGCTTGTCTTTGCCGCTCCACTCATCATTCATCAATACAATACACGGCCTGAAAAGATTTTTGGTGCGTAGTTAGTTTGATTTAGTTGCCCAAATTAAAACCAATTGCAGCAATGCCTTCAGTCCCGAGGCTTTGCCGATTGTCTGACAAAAAGCCTTGAGTGTTCATCCTCCTGACCCATAGCTTTTCCATAACCGGTGTCTTTGAGGTTTTTAGTCAAGAAAACGGGCGTCATATTTTGGGGTCCGTACGGATCGAATTGTTTTAGGATTCGGATTAATATTGGTGTGATATCAGCAAAATCGATTTCGGCATCAACTGCAATTCCTGGTGCTGACATATCCGGATGAATGGTTTTTTCTTACTTCTTCTTCAAAAGCATCCTTGAAGATTTGATAGTTTTCTTTCTTCATCGCCATTCCCGCAGCATACATGTGACCTCCAAACCGTTCCAAGTGTATCTGAACATGCTTCCAATGCATTGTATACATCAAATCCTTTTACAGATCGAGCCGAAGCAGCGTACTCATCGCCGCTTTTGGTAAAAACAAGTGTTGGTGCGATAATAGGCTTCAATCAATCGAGACGCGACAATTCCAATGACACCTTTACGCCAGTCTTCTCGAGAAAACGACGGAAGTAAAGCGTTTTTTTTCATTGTTTTGCTCGATTTTGTTGTAAGGCCTCTTTGGTGATTAATTTGTCTAAATCCTTTCGTTTCAGAATTAATACGCCTCGATTTCAGAAGCAAATTGTTGGGCTTGCTCAAAATCAAATTCGGTTAACAATTCCACCGCGTGATTCCCACGTTTAATACGTCCTGCAGCGTCTATTCTGGGTGCGATAATAAAAACAACATCGGCAATATCTAGAACTTTCTTTTTTATTTGGCTGAATGCTGGCTTCGATTCCTGGCCCCGGGTCAGAAATTAATGATCTTCGCAGTCCAAAGCAAGCTAATACTCTATGTTATCTCCAGCTGACTGGAACCATATCAGCGGCTAATGGCAGCCGACACTAGATCCAAATACGGAACTCAAACCTTCGAGTAGTTTGGTGTTGGCTGCCACCCAATGCTTGAGTTCAGAATCAAAACCGATTCCACAACCACATCAATTCATCATAAGGATAGAGTGCACTCGTCTCGTGTTCCGGTCAGAGAATAGCAACGGCATCGGGTATAGAATTCTCCGTGCCCGTGGTGGTCACAAATGATAAAATCAATATTTTTTGCATTGGCGTAGACCATCATGATCGATTGATTTTATACCACAATCCAAAGCGATAATAAGCGAAAAACCATTGTCATCTGCAAAGTCAATTCCGTTGAATGGCATGCCGTAACCCTCGTCATAACCGATCCGGAACATAGGTAGCAACATCAGGGTAATAGGCTTTTAAATAGGAAGAAACGAGCGAAACAGCAGTAGTGCCATCAACATCATAATCGCCAAAAACAAGAATATTTTCTTCGTTTTCGATTGCTTTCTCGATGCGTCTCTACGGCCTTTTCCATATCTGTAAGCAAATATGGATCATGTAAATCATCTAAACTTGGACGGAAAAATGCTAGTTGCTTCCTCAAAAAAGCGTTAATGCCACGTTGCACTAATAAAGTGGCCACAAAATCTCCGACATTTAAGGCTGTCGCCAAATGTAATCACAGTCCCCTCTGAAGGTTTTGGCTTTAAGGTCCAACGCATATCGACTTGGTGTCTCAAAATTGCGTTAGGAATTTTGTCAGCCCGAGCGCATTCGACGACTAATCGATCTGCCTCGACTGCGCTCGACCTGAAAGAGAATTTGTATCCTTATTTCAACACTAGAGCACTTCCGTAAAAAGCGATTCCATCCCAGCCCGGTCTCACTGAAACTGCGAATGCTCTGATAGATCAGTACCGATTTGGATTTCCTAAAAACATCTTCAAAATAGCTAAGCGCCAAAGCAAGCTAAAGTTTCTTCTGGAGCCAGCTCCTGCAGTTCCGCAAACGAAGATCAAGTTACAAGACCCTCAGTTCTCTCCGGCAGCATTAGGCTGTAAGCGCTGCTTTTCAAAAGCTGTTGGTTCAAAGGTATAGTGATCTTCAATTACAGCCATAGTTTCAGCAAAGGTGATGGCTTTTGGTGTTTGATTTAATTTTTAAAAAAGCAGGGATAGTCATAATTATAGTAGTATTAGAATTCTAATGCAATTGTATTTGCAGCAAAAATAGCTCCATCCATATAGCCGGGATTTTGTGCAGCTGTTTCTGCCCCAGAAATGTATAATTTTTGGTTTAGGAAGGGATTTTTAAATAGTGGATGTCCGTTGTTTTGATGTGCTAAAACCAACTCTTTGTAGGGATGGAATGTGAAAGGTTCCTCTCTCCAAACATTTTCAAAATAGGCGATATAATCGGATGCCTCGGCCAAAAAGGTAATCAATTGCTGGATTACTTTTTGTTGGCGTTCCTCTTTAGAAAGTACCGCTGTTGCACCGTTTAGAAATCCTTTTAAAGCAAATCCTGAATTATCGGCGGTACTGTGGTCGTACATTTCTTGAATAATACTGGCTTGGCTGAATAAGGTTCCAGAATAATTCTTTTCTTTCCAAAAAGGAGTTTTGTATTCTACTGAAAACTTTATGGATTCACCCATCCAAGTATGGGTTTTATTTGCCAATTGAATTATATTTTCAGGTAAATTAGGTTCAAATAGTATCGAGTTTATAAATAAATTAGGTGGAATAGTACTGATGACTTTATCAGCAGAATAGCTATTTCCCTCTGAATCCATTAGAATTAATTTTTTATTTTCCTCTTTTATTGAGATGATTTTGGTGCTTGTTTTAATGTGTTCAATACCAATTTCAGTAGTTAATTTGTTAATTAACGCAGACGTTCCACCTTCAATTCGAAAAGAAGGTTCTTCCGCATCGGAGATTTCAAATTTTTGTGGCGGTGCAAACGACATAGTTTCAAATAATGAAATGCCTTGAGTATGTTGCTTGAAAAAAGGGATTTCTAAAGTGTGTAGTACTTTCTTCAGATTATAGTGTTGGTTCCCAAACCAAGTGGCACCCATTTCCATAGTCACTTTTGTTGTGCCTGTGATCGTTTTTATGCGACCTCCAATTCGTGAATTGCCCTCTAAAATCAGTATTTCAATTCCTTTTTTTTGAAGTAAAAAAGCAGTGTAGAGTCCGCAGAGTCCAGCTCCAATTAAAATAACTTTTTCTTTTTTCATGATTATTCTTCCTCAGAAAATTTACTTTTTTTAGGTTCTTTAGTTATTATTTTTCCACCTACAACCACTACAATTTCACCTCGAGGCGCTATTTTGTCAAAATGAGCAGCGACCTCTTTTACAGTGCCACGAATATTTTCTTCGTGCAGTTTGGATAATTCCCTAGAAACCGATATTTGACGGTCTTCGCCAAAATAGGTGATGAATTCCGCTAAAGTCTTCACTAATTTATGAGGGGAAACATATAAAATCATGGTCCTTGTTTCTTCGGCTAAAGCCAAATAACGAGTTTGACGTCCTTTTTTATCAGGTAGAAATCCTTCGAAAACAAATTTATCATTGGGTAAACCACTATTGACTAAAGCTGGTACAAATGCTGTTGCACCTGCAAACACTCCACTTCAACTCCGTTTTCAACGCAAGCACGAGTCAATAAAAAACCCGGATCTGATATCGCTGGTGTTCCCGCATCCGAAATCAAAGCTATGTTTTCCCCAGCTTTCAATCTCGAAATGAGATTCTCGACAGTTTTGTGTTCGTTGTGCATGTGATGGCTGTACATGTGTGTGCCAATTTCGAAATGCTTTAATAGTTTTCCGCTCGTACGGGTATCTTCGGCAAGAATCAAATCAACTTCTTTAAGAATTCGAATGGCTCGAAAAGTCATGTCTTCGAGATTGCCAATGGGTGTAGGAACGATATATAATTTTGACATAGCTGAAATAATTTAGTAAAAATCTCCAAAAGTATCATTTCTGATCGCAATGGAAATCTAGGATATTTACAAGAATTTTTTCTCTATAATATCCATAAAACGTTCTTCATAATCTTGTTTTCCTTCCCAATTGTTGTAGTCTGGTTTCACCATTTCTTGAACAAAATCGCGGGTTTCATAAAAGGTGTTGAACGTGATCAATTGGTTTAAAACACGGTTGTAGTCTTCGCTGCTGTTACCGAAAAGGTGTTTTATAAAAGCAATACGATCATTTAGATCAATGTTGATTCCTTTAGCTAATTTTTCGTTCAAGGAAATAGCTTTTTGTTCAACAGTTTCTTCTTTTATAATTTCTTCTTTTTCCTCCTTCACAATGATTTCTTTCGGAGGGTTGATCACAGCTTCTTTAGGAGTATCTTTAATTTCTTGGACCTTTACAAATTGAGTGTCATGGTAATTTCCACCTAATAAATCTTCAAAAGAAATTTGGACCGGTTCCTTTTTCTTTGACATTTCTTGTTCCGTTTCTGTTCCGTCCTCTTGAGTTAGCTCAAAATCGGGATGGATTGAAGCGATTTCAGTGGTTATAATTATTTCTTCTTCAATTTCTTTTTCTTCCTCAACAACCATTAATTCTTCTGATTCTGGTGTTCTTGACTTCAGTACGTGCGCTTACTTCTATAAGAGTTTCAGTTTCCACTGCCGCTTCAAGTATCGGTTCCACTTCATTTATTTCTGCAGCTTGCGTGGTTTCTTCTACCGGTATTTCGTGGATTTCTTCCGAAACAGTTGCTGCAATTATGGGTTTAATTTCGGTTTGTGGCAATGCTTCTTGGTCAAAAATAGATTCGATTTTTTGTTCTAATGCGACTCCTCCAATTGTAGGCTGTACTTCGCTAAAGTGCTCCTCTATAAAGCGCAATACAGAAAGTTTCTCATACAATTTCTGTGTCTCTAGATACAATTGGTTAATGTCAGATTTATTTTTTAGCTGTAATATTCGGTGTGCAATGCTGATTAAATCGGCTTCCAATTTTTTTTTCATACTGTTGAAATTATAGCGTGTTAGGCAGGTCTGTGTCTATGGTTATTGTATATCTTCTTTAGAAAAGGAATTCTTTATGGATAAGATTTATTTTTTTAAATAACTGCAGTCAAATACTCGATTTGATATAAATTGTATACTTTTGAAACGACGTAAAAGTATAAAATTTTTAAGTCGGTTTATCTATTACGAAGTAATAAAAACTATTCATTTTTTAAGTCAGAAAAATACAAAATGTTTCTCGAAAATACAGTAAATCATAAAGAACAATTTGGTTGGATCGAAGTCATTTGCGGCTCTATGTTTTCGGGTAAAACCGAAGAACTGATCCGTCGTTTGAAAAGAGCGCAGTTTGCCAAACAAAAAGTAGAAATCTTCAAACCATCAATAGACACGAGATATGACGAGGAAATGGTAGCGTCTCATGATGCTAATGAAATTCGTTCTACGCCCGTTCCCGCAGCTGCTAACATTGCTATTTTGGCGCAAGGTTGCGATGTAGTAGGCATTGATGAAGCACAGTTTTTTGATGATGAAATAGTCAAAATTTGTAACGATTTGGCCAATCAAGGAATCCGTGTGATTGTAGCTGGACTGGATATGGATTTTAAAGGAAATCCCTTTGGACCCATGCCTGCCTTAATGGCAACTGCTGAGTATGTAACTAAAGTGCATGCGGTTTGTACCCGCACCGGAAATTTAGCAAATTATAGTTTTCGTAAAACCGATAATGACAAGCTTGTGATGTTAGGCGAAACCGAAGAATACGAGCCATTAAGTCGTGCCGCATATTATCATGCGATGCGGAAGGATGCAGATAAAAAATGAAAGCAACATCGCAATGCTCATGTTTGCGGTTATTTAAAAAATAGACGAATCCGATAAATTAACAACAAAAATTTTAAAAATTAAAACTATGAAAAAACTATTTTTACTATTCATTCTTTTTTTCGTTAACTCAATTTATTCTCAAAGTAAAGAAAGTTCTACTAAAGTAAATGCTTTTGAAATTAAAAGTAATAGCAAACAAGAGTTACAAAATTTTGATTGGACAAAAGTTAAACAATTTTTCAGCGAGAATGACAAGCAAGATGATATTACCATTATAATTGACTATTTTGAAAAGTCTGAAAATAATAAAAATGATAATATTTTAAAAACTGAAATAAAGGGGAAAACTTTTGAATTGAATAAAATGGTAAGAACTGCAAAAAAAATTACTCGAAAATTATTAAAGAGTAGATCCGTCTGAACCTAAAATATAATATTTTCAATGTTCAAGTAGTATAAACTGCATGTTAAATAAATTTAAGATTTAAATAAATGAATTTACTTGAAAGATACTAACAAATGTAAAACATACACTTTCAGGTATTTGAAAATAGTACGAATTTACAAGTAAATTTATAATTATATTTTAAGAATTTTTTTAACAAAAAACAATCAATCCTTAAGTTAGCAATCTCGCCAAAGCCCGATACATTTATAGGGAATCCAAACGGAACTGAAATATAAATTTTTTAAAAAGGACAAAGTCTTTCACAAGTGGAAAGGCTTTGTCCTTTTTAGTTAAAAATAGATTCTAAGGTAAAATCTAGTTCTGGAAATAGTTTGCTTTGAATGGTATCTTCCTCAATTAATGGATGCATTCCTATGAATTGATTTTCTTTTAGAACATAAATGAAAACCGTTTTGTCGGCTGGGTTTACAATCCAATATTCAAGAACTCCAGCTTCTTCATACAAATCAAATTTATACTTCATTTCTTTATTGGAATTTCCGGGGGATAGAATTTCTATAACCAAATCAGGAGCGCCAATAGCGCCTCGTTCGTCTATTTTGGAATCATCGCAAATTATACACAAATCAGGTTGAACCACAGTATAAATTTCTTGGTCTAATTTCGATTTTTTTTTATCTATCAATCGAACATCAAATGGAGCAGCAAAAAGATTGCAAGCATGTGGTTTGAAAAAATTAAAAAGATGTCCATGCAGATTTCCAGAAATTCGTTGATGAGTAGTACTTGGTGCCGGACTCATCTTAAAAATTTTTCCTTTTATCAATTCCAGTTTTTCCTGAAATTGCCACGTTAAATAATCGGCATAGGAATAGGTTTTATTCAAATCTAATTGATTGATGTCCGTTATCATAAGGCTTCTTTTTTGCAAAGTTACTAAAATTTATCACTCCTGTATTTGAAGGCATTTCAACTTATTAAACACAAACAAAGAAGGCTAACCCAGAAAAAGTGAATTTTGTTATCTATAAAACTGAATCAGAAATCAACAATTTTTACATCTTCTTCCTCATTCTCGCCACTGGAATATCGAGTTGTTCTCTGTATTTTGCAATGGTTCTTCTTGCGATTGGATAGCCCTTTTCTTTCAAGATTTCGGCAAGTTGATCGTCTGGAAGTGGTTTTTTCTTGTCTTCTTCTTCAATCGTGTTCTGAAGGATTTTCTTGATTTCGAGTGTAGAAACATCTTCACCTTGATCGTTTTTCATCGATTCTGAGAAAAACTCTTTGATTAGTTTTGTACCATACGGTGTTTCTACATATTTACTATTGGCCACACGTGAAATGGTCGAAATGTCAAGACCTACCATATCAGCAATGTCTTTAAGGATCATTGGTTTCAGTTTGGTTTCATCACCATCTAGGAAAAATTCTTCTTGATAGTGCATAATGGCGTTCATGGTAACAAAAAGCGTTTCCTGACGTTGGCGAATGGCATCGATAAACCATTTAGCCGAATCCAGTTTTTGTTTAATAAACTGTACTGCATCTTTTTGCTGAGCCGATTTGTCTCGAGAATCCTTATACGTTTGCATCATTTCTTGATAATCCTTAGAAACGTGCAGCGATGGTGCATTCCGTCCGTTCAAGGTCAGTTCCAATTCGCCATCTACAATCCTAATCGCAAAATCAGGAACCACATTTTCAGTGACTTTGTTGTTTCCAGTAAACGAGCCGCCTGCTTTGGATTCAGTTTCTCAATTTCGTGAATGGCTTTTTTAAGCTGTTCATTAGAGACACCGTACTTTTGAAGTAATTTGTCGTAATGTTTTTTAGTAAAAGCATCAAACTGATTTTCGATAATATCGATCGCTAAATCAACAGATTCTGTGGGTGTTTTGTGTTTCAATTGTAACAGCAAGCATTCTTGTAAATCTTGTGCTCCTACACCAGAAGGTTCTAGTTCATGAATGACTTGCAGCATTTTTTGCACCATCTTTTCATCGGTGTAAATGCCTTGAGTAAAAGCCATGTCATCTACCATATCTGGTACGCTACGGCGGATGTAACCCATGTCATCAATACTTCCTACTAGAAATTCAGCTATTTCACGCTCATCATCATTCAGGATAAAAGTATTTAACTGATTGATTAAATCTTGGTGGAAACTTACTGGTGCAGCAAATGGCGTTTCGCGATCATCATCATCGTCACTGTAATTACTGGTTTGTGTTTTATAATCAGGCGTTTCATCGTTGCTTAAATATTCGTCAATATTGATGTCTTCGGCTTCAATGCGCTCTGATTCGGCATCATCATAATCATCATAATCTTCGTTTTCGAACTCGTCTTTCTCGTAATCCTCTTCCTCTTTTCCAGTTTCAAGAGCTGGATTTTCGTTCATTTCCTCGAGTAAACGTTGCTCAAAAGCTTGCGTAGGCAATTGAATTAACTTCATCAGCTGAATTTGCTGTGGAGATAATTTTTGGGATAATTTTAAATTTAAGAATTGCTTTAGCATTTTATATTTTGTTGTTTTTGTTTAAGGTTTAAAGTTTCAGGTTGTTGAACTTGAAACTTTAAACGGGAAACAAATTTTTAAAATTCTGCATTCATTGGTGTTCTCGGGAAAGGAATTACGTCACGAATGTTTGTCATTCCTGTTACAAACAAGACCAATCTTTCGAATCCAAGTCCAAAACCAGAGTGAACCGCCGAACCGAATCTTCGGGTGTCAAGATACCACCACAATTCTTCTTCATCAATCCCTAAGGCTTTCATTTTTTCTACCAAAACATCAAAACGCTCTTCTCTTTGAGAGCCACCCACGATTTCTCCAATTCCAGGAAAAAGGATATCCATGGCGCGAACTGTTTTTCCATCTTCGTTCAAACGCATGTAAAATGCCTTGATATTTGCCGGGTAATCAAACAAGATTACCGGACATTTAAAGTGTTTCTCCACTAAATAACGCTCGTGTTCTGATTGTAAATCAGCACCCCATTCGTTAATGATATAGTTGAATTTTTTCTTTTTATTTGGCGTACATTCTCTTAAAATATCAATGGCTTCCGTGTATGAAACACGTTTGAAATTGTTCTCTAAAACAAAGTTTAATTTGTCAAGTAACGCCATTTCGCTTCTTTCAGCAACTGGTTTCGATTTCTCTTCGTCCAATAATCGTGTTTCCAAGAATTTCAAATCTTCAGGACATTTGTCCAAGGTGTATTTGATCACATATTGAATAAAATCTTCAGCCAAATCCATGTTGTCATTCAAATCATTGAAAGCCACCTCTGGCTCAATCATCCAAAATTCTGCAAGGTGACGCGAAGTATTCGAGTTTTCGGCTCTAAAGGTTGGTCCAAAAGTATAAATTTGGCCCAAAGCCATCGCGAAAGTTTCTCCTTCTAGTTGTCCAGAAACGGTAAGGTTCGTTTCTTTCCCAAAGAAATCTTCTTTGTAATTTACTTTTCCGTCTTCGGTTCTTGGTGTTCCGTCAAATGGCAAAGCCGTAACTTTAAACATTTCACCGGCACCTTCTGCATCAGATCCCGTGATAATTGGGGTGTTCACATATACAAAACCTTTCTCCTGAAAATAACTGTGAACCGCATACGATAATACCGAACGTACTCTCATAATCGCTCCAAACATATTAGTACGAACTCTTAAATGTGCATTTTCACGCAAGAAATCTAAGCTCGGTTTGTTTTTTGGTTGTATCGGGAATTTCTCCGCATCTGAATCTCCAAGGATTTCCAGTTTAGCCACCTGAATCTCAAATTTCTGTCCCGCACCTTTACTTTCTACCAAAGTTCCTGTTACAGATATTGCTGCTCCAGTAGTAATTCTCTTCAGCGTTTCGTCTGGCGTGTTCTCAAAATCGACAACACATTGTATATTATCAATGGTCGAACCATCGTTTAAGGCAATAAATTGATTGTTTCTAAAAGTTCTCACCCATCCTTTTGCATTTACTTCATGAAGCGTTTTTGTGCTGTTTAGTAAGTCTTTAACTTTTGTATGTCTCATTTTATGTATATAGTTGATATTAAAAATTGTCTCGTAACCGAACTGCAAATATAAATGATTTGTTTGTAATTGTCACGGTGAGAAATGAAGCATTCCAACGCTGTTTCTGTTTTTTGGAGCTCTTTCCCGCTATCCATTGCAATCTTATTGTTTTTTGAAACAAAAACAATAAGGATTTCCATTTCTATCGGGGCTAGGGTGTAGTGGCTAAAAGAATATTTTGCTCTTGTTTTGTCATTCTGAGGAACGAAGAATCTGTGTTTAGTTTGCAATTTGCGAAGATTCTTCCTTTGCCAGAATAAAAAATTTGTATAATTTGAGCATTATTTTATGCTTTTTTCTGAGTTTATTTTGTCATTCTGAGCAACGAAGAATCTGTGTTTGTTGCTCAAGTTGTGAGGATTTCACAATTGTCAGAATAAAAAATTTGTATAATTTGAGCATTATTTTGTTTTTTTCTCCGTTTATTTTGTCATTCTGAGCAACTAAGAATCTCTGTATAGTGTGCAATTTGTGAAGATTCTTCCTTTGTCAGAATGACGAATTATGACTAAAAAATACTGTTGCAATTGTAAATGCTGCCACTTTGAAAATCAAAACTTGACAAACCGAATAACACTTTGTATTTTTGCCTCATGAACGACAATTTTGTAACAGAGTATTTTGGCATTGGCATTCAAAACGGAAAAACACCGGAGAACTTAGGGGTTTTATGGCGTACCGCACAAAATCTTGGTGCAAGTTATATTTTTACTATTGGAAATCGATACGCTAAGCAAGCTTGTGATACGCATAATGCTGTAAAGTCAATCCCTTATTTTCATTACGAAAATTTTGAGGATTTCTATAACAACTTACCCAAAGGCGCTCGCTTAGTAGGTGTGGAACTCGATGAAAACGCTGTTGATCTCGAAACGTTTGAACATCCACGACGTTGTGTTTATCTTTTAGGTGCCGAGGATAACGGTCTATCGAAAGCAGCTATCGCAAAATGCCATCATTTGGTTAAATTCAAATCTGAGAAAAGTTTAAACGTATCTGTTGCAGGCAGTATTGTGCTTTATGATAGAGGTCTTGCTAAACCAAGATCCTGATACCGTTTTTCAACTGTTGTTTAATTTTAAGCCCAAAAGCGGCGCATAAAGTAAATTATTTGTTCTATCAGATTAAATCGGTTACATTTATAATCGAAAAAATCAAATGTACACAAATCTAAAATGAAATGTACATTTTTTCAATCAAACAAATAAAGCCAGTACATCAAAGTACTGGCTTTTTAATTATAGTTTAAACACCAATTAACCCACATTTAAACTGAATTTAACTGACTCACCATTCAGTAGTTCTTTGGTTAGCTCTATATTGTTCTCATACACGTGAACATTGCCTAGAAACAATGTGATCGACTTTAGTGGTAGATTGATTTGTTTACTTATCAAGTATAGGTGATAGATATCAGAGGGTAGACCTAAGTTAGCGTCACTAGAACGCTGGTAAGCACTTATAACAACCTTTCCTTTCTCTATTTGAAACTGGACAAGACTTAAACACGGCTGTTGATTGCTCTCAGTGTTGTTAGAACCAAGGAACAATACGTAATTCTTTGATGTACGTTTCTCTTTATTTATTCGCTCTATAAGCTTCGGTAATTGCTCAAAGTAGGTAGGATAACTATTTACTAGAATGGGACCGCAATAATCCCACCAAGTAACGCCTATATCCCTGTAGGCTTCCGTAGAAACGCTCTCCTGCCATAAATAGACCAAGTTCGTCTCTTAACTTCTTTTTTGCAACTGCGTGGCTCTCAAACAACACTAAAAGGTCTAACGGTTTTAATTCTAAAGTCTGATTCAAAAGATAGGTGATTGAACCTTTTTTGTTTTGTTGTAGCTTACCTTTATCAAGGATTTTGCTTAGCACTTCGTGATACTTGTTCATTTTTAATTCGATTTTTGATTGATGATTGATTATATTTGCATCTCTCACGGAATTTATAAAACACAATAAAGCCACAGCATAGAAGACTTATGTCCTCCAACGCTGTGGCTTTGTGCTTAATTAAATTACCGTGAGAAGTTTTTAATTGTTGGAGGACTATTTTTTACTTCACGTCATCCTGTGAATTTTATAATTAAATCGAAGTTACATCTGTTAAAATTCCATTATTATAAGTTAGAGTTGTCTCAGGTGAAATACTAAAGCTTCCCGTCCAACCAATTAATTGATTTGGGGCATTAATTGCTATTAATTGCGCGGAATGTTCGATATCCGAAGCTGATGTAATATTACTTGCTACAAAAGTATTTGTGCCCGCATCGTAATAAAATGTCACATCGTGAAAGTGCTCGTTGACAGTATTTGAGCGTTTTTGAACATCTGTCTGACCAGGATTACTAAGCAAATGGGTTACGTCTTGAGCAGTAAGCCCAACTGTATGATAGTGTTCATAAATTAAAACCGGTTCCGCTGGATTTGGGCCTGGATTTGGGGGTTGCGCCTTCCCTACTCTAAACATGAATACATATTCTTCAACTTCAGTATTAGTAAATTCTTTTTTAAGCACATAGCCTTCTGGAGTAATTACTAATTGTTGAACTTCACCAGTTGCTACTGGCACATCCATAAGTTTTAATTTCTTTCCAATTACTTGTTTTGACATAGTTACATTTATTTAGGTTATTAATTTGTTTTATATAGATATTATAAAAAGGTTTGACACGTTTCTTCCTTCGTTATTTTCTATGTTTATTTGTCCGTAAGTGGGCACAAAACCATAAAAATTATAAGTTTCAATTCCATTACTTTCGACAAATAGCAATTGATCTAACCTAAAAAAATATGTGTTTCTTAAATCTCCAAACTCTGAGTAATGAACTAGTTTATTGACTATTGTTTTATCGGTGCCGGAGAGCACATTAAGCACAATGCCAGTTTCTTGAGAAACATTTACAATATCAAAAGTAAGATCGGTAAAAACCGGCACGCTTTGTTCATATACAAAAGGTAAAGAATCCTCAAATTCGCTTAATGGATCGTACAAAACAAAAACAGACCCGAAAAGGAAAACTTCCTTGTAAAAATGTATTTATGGGGTTGCTTAATCGCTCTTCAAATGAGTATAATGCATCTTCAAAAATAGTTCCATCTGGAGTTGTAATTCTCACATTACAGATTGGACCTCCTGATGTATTAAGCCTAGAAATTATACCTTCATTTACTTCAACTGATATTGAGCCATTTGAATAAGACAATATGCGTCCAATTAAGTTAGGTTCAACATAGCTACTAAGTTGCTCAAAGTTGCCCCCGTAAAAAGTTCCAGCATTTAAATATTCACCTTCAACCATACCCGTGAACAGTATCGCCCGCTGTAGGTTCATCCGCAAAAAAAATGAGGTTATTTCTATTGATTAAAAAACGACCCGATATTTTTACTGCGGCAAAAAGATCAGGATGTGCGTTTGCGTCCTGCTTATGCAATTCAAATTGTTCCCTTTCAGCCTTTGCATTCAGAGTAGAGCTAAGGTTCGATACTGCACTTTGCGGTATTGATTCACTTTTGTTCCAAAAACTACCCCACGAAGCCCAAAATTGGGCTTGTGTAGGCTTTTTACCAGTCATAAACCAGTCATATATTTGTGCTAATGTTGCCATAATTTTATCCTATATATTCAATAAATAATACTACTCTATATGGGTTCAGTATTGAAAATTCTTGATTGGCACCCACTGTATTTGTTTTACCTATTGTAGGAGCATTGCTACTGCTTCTAATTCGGTAATTCTGGTTTCCATCTCCGCCTGCGTTAAAACCTTCCTTTACTGGAGAATTATTTCCTGTAAGTGCGACTCCCGCATCTACTATGTCGTTAGAAAACATGAAAAAGCTGTGCTGTGGTAGCTCATCAACCGAAAGCATTTTCTTAATTGCCCCCCCCGTTTTACCAATATTTTCAAAATCGATTTGATCCTCATCAAGCCCGACAGGCATTCGACCGCGCCAGTCAACCACTTCTTGCCAACCTGCAGGAATATCAGCTGCGGGTTTATTCCAAAATAACATACCCCCACCAGACTGAAAAACAGCCGTTTTTTTCTCAAGCGATTCAAGTCGAACCATTAACTGTACAACTGGATCGATACGCTTAAAATCTGACCACGGCCACGATGTTTCTGAGGTTCCAAATGTGGCATAACGAAAGGTGTGAACTTGCTTTACTGAACCATTTTCAAAAGCACGATTTACGGGCTCTTCGATAATGATTACATCCGAAGTTCCTGTAACGGCAGCTTCTCTAAATTCTAAAGGTTCGCCATCGATATAAACAACGCCTTTTTTTATGGTAGAGCCTACCAACTCACAACCCGATATGATTGTTAAGTTGCCCGCCAATTCTCCAAAGGCTTGAAAAATTTCGAAAGCAGTTTGTAGTTCCTGCAATCGTTCCGTTTTTAAAGGAAAACCACCTGTTTGATTAAAACTTGTATAATTCATATTAAAAATATTGTATATCTAAATCCGCCAGCTTTATAAAAATCAATGTGCGCTTTTAATCCAAATTCTTGTGAGACTGCTAGTTCAGTAGGAACAAAAAACTATAAAATCAAGCCCCGTGTCTGCCGTTTCGCTTTCGGTTCTAAGCCATAGCGTTGGCTCTTCCATTTCAGTCCTCACGTTTACATTTTGCCCTTCAGCTTCGGTGTATATGTAAGTAGTGTCAAAAAATTGTCCATCACTTATGTAAATACGCCTTTGAACTGGATCAAACTTGTCGTTCAAAGTGCCTCTTAAAAAGCAAACCTGCCCTGTATTATTTAGTTTATAGACATTATCTACCCGAAAATTAAACCACTTATCATAAAGGGTTTCAACGGGGGCTATAAGTGCCTGCACAAAATTTACCACTATCAGGTTCCTTAAAAAAGTAGGCAATAAATTGATCGTAAAAACGCGCCAGTTTATATCATACCACATAGGTTATATTTTCAAATGTTACAACTTCATAATAGCCACTTTCAGCGACTTTTGATATGTAAATTGGTTGTGGAGTTCCATAGCCGTTCAACTCTGGCCTTATCCATGAGCTTTCAGCACTTAAAAGAGTGGCGTCTATAACTCCTGGTGCTGCTTGCATCTTATCAACCAATGCTGAAAGTCTTAAATCACCATCAAATGGCAGTTCCTTCATAAACTCCTGTATAGCTTCATTTACTGGATTATTTGCGTTTTGTATGCTCATTCCATTAGCATCAAGCACAAGAGCATCTCGTTTTATTTGAATATTTAAAAACAGCCTGT
The DNA here is from genome assembly GCF_054343795.1 of Flavobacterium sp. GNP002. Classification (NCBI taxonomy): domain Bacteria; kingdom Pseudomonadati; phylum Bacteroidota; class Flavobacteriia; order Flavobacteriales; family Flavobacteriaceae; genus Flavobacterium; species Flavobacterium sp. GNP002. The sequence goes on along the minus strand of NZ_JBTGUW010000004.1, from coordinate 8,975 downwards.
CTGGTAAATAATTGATCACTGTCGTATCAGTTCCTGCCCACTTGATCTCTTTAATGTAAGCTTCAAAAGATTCTTTTTGACCTGGTGTTATAGGAGAGAGTAAGCCATCTATTTCACCCGCAATTTTTATGATAACACGTTTCTCAGCATCTGACTCATTGACTGCAGCATACTTGATGATTTTAGAGGCTTCGATCTCTTCTTGAGTAGCGACTCCGTTTATAAAATAATCTTTATCAGTCTCTAGGTCAAAACCATATTGAAACTGTAAAGCCATTGTTTTGTACCAAGACAGTCGACCTGATTTTTGATTTGCTAACCTGGTTGTGACTTCTGCCTCATGCGTATCAAAAAGCGCCTCTAATAACCATATTGAAAAAGAAACTGCAAACACGAATAGTCTAAAAATGGCAAATTTACTAGTGGAATTTAGTGAGGATAAGTTCTCATTTGCTGTGATGTTAGCAAAGATTTCGTTTTGTATTACTTGAATTGATCGCGCCATTATCTTACTATAAATGTGGTTCCTATTGTCATTGTTCCTATTCCCAATGTTGGGTTAATCGTTTCTAAATTGTCGTTTGTAATACCTGTTGCTGGAATGATGTTTTTGCTTTCAAGAAATTGAATTTCTCTTTTCAAAACTTCGATTCCCTGAGGAATCACGTATACTTTCTCCAGCGATTATATGATTGGTTACTGAGCGACCATTTGCCATTGCTATTGCATAAGCATTTACAACGCTTCCGGTGCTTTGTATTGCAATGTCAAACCATGTTTGTAATACTAGAGCTGTTATCATTTTAGTTTTGGTAAGTTGCCTCAACTTCTATTGTCAGGTCAGGGGCAATTTGTATTTTATTTACATTCATTCCGTCTACTGAGAATTCCTGTCTAATTTCTCTGGCTAGATTCTCTGGCGTTTGATCTTCTAAATATCTAAGAGCTCCAACACCTCTCATAGGAACCTCTTTAAACTCGCACTTATCGCTTAAAATCAAAATTTTTTGATGTTGTGCGGTACTTTCACCTACAAAAAAATCCCCATCAATTATTTGAACATCTAAACTTTCTGATAAAAGAATGTCTTGTGGCATATTAATTTATATTACCGGTTCCGGTACCTGTTTGACTGGTTGCCGTTCCTGTTGTTGTTACATTTACACTAACTTGTCCAGATTTTACAAAAGCTTCAAAAGCATTTGCAATACCTGTAGCTAATCGTTCTATAGATTGACTTGCATTTTGCTCCTCTTCTTGCTCAGCAGTAAACAATTCAATCAAAGCATTTTTAAGTGCTGCTTTATTTAAACTCATTTTAAAAGCTTTTTAAATTTTGTATTCAATTCTTGAAACTCAACTTCATTTACTAGCTTAATCGTAGGTCCTACGTTGGTTGTAAAAACCATGTTACCAATAGCTGTAAATAAATCATCAATTAAACTGGCTAAATTTTCGCCACCAGCCTCAACATGTACTTTATCTGTTAGCTCAAATATTGTGTTGCCAATATAGTAGCCTATCTTTTCAATTTCATCGGCAGCAATAACCATCCAATCCTCATCATCCTCCACACGAACGGCCAATACATAACTGCTTACTTTTGGCACCAGGATAAAACTTTTGTTACCTGTGAGAACCGGGCGAAGTCGAACGTCAAAAAACTCCTGTCCGTCTTCATCAATTAAAACACAGGTTGCCTTTGTTTCATCTACTGATTTTACCTTAGCAATGTTACTCACGGCAGGACCGTCACTTTTAGCCATTGCTTTAAAGCCTTCTCGTATTTGTTCAGCTGTTGCCATTTACTGTGTTATAAATCCTAATTCAATTGTTTGCCTACCTCCAGCAGTTCCAAACTCACCCGATACCGCTTCAATAAAAAACGAACCTGATTTTTCAGGATATTTAAACCCGTCAATTTCGGCTATGTCACCCTTATTGGAGGCGGGTTCTAGGAATGCTGTTATATTACCCTCGTAACCGTTATAATTACTTTTTGTCTGCAATCGGTTTGCAATTTGCTTGAGTAAATCAGCAGGAATACCCGCTTTTATTTTCACAGCTTTTTCATTACTGTATTTATCAGTATCCGATTTAGTGCGTTTTACTTCTCCTTTTCCATCTTTCTCCTGGATCACTACACGAACATTTTTTATCAACGATTCGCTTTTTAAAATCATCATCTTTAACGGTATTCCAACCTAATCGAAGCTTTATTGTTTTGCCCTTTTTACCAAACTGTGTACCTACATACAGCTCATTAAAATTGAAATAAACCGCTAACCGACATTCTTTTTTTAACCATTCTAAAACCTGAATACCAGTAGCATTTTTAAACCTTACATTCGTCAATGGAATATTTGGAATTTCAGACGATAAAACTATACCTGTACCAGAACACAAATCAGTAAGCAATTGTTTAACCGTGACGCTCGAGTAACTTTTATTAAAAATCACATCATATAATAAGTAACTATAACCTTCGCATTCTATCTTTACTGGAATGCCCATATTGACCCGCTTTATAAATCCCTCAAAGCGTTTTGTGTTTTTGCCATCATAACCAAGAGCAATACTAATTTTGTCATTCTCTTTAAAAAGATACTGAGGCTTTTTGTCGGATTCTTGAATGTCAACTGTTACTGTTTTCGTATTATTCAAATATTTAATCCTAGGTAGCTCAATAGTGCATGTATCTGTAAAACTGTTAACATCCGTTTTCCAAGTAACCTTTGAAGGTTTTATATTTGGATAGCCTCCAATAGTGATATCGCTGGTTAGGTAAAACATATTTAAAAAGTTAAGTCTTCAATATAATCTGTCTCTACAGTCATTGTAAACGGTCGAATCCATGGTGCTTTTCCTTGTACTTCTGGGAAAGTCTAAAGCACTAACAGCAACTCTACAGTTTTTATCTAAAAATATTTCAGGATAACCACCGTGTAGCTCTACAGGCTCAGTTGTTTCAAAAATGTCTTTCAATTTTAATATTTGATCTTCGGGAACCATTCGGTTTTTACCAATCAAAAAGCCTTTTATTGAAAAACGATAGTCATCAATGGCAAAACATTCTTTTACTTTTCCTTTGCGTTCACTAACTGGTGTTCTAATGATTTCCTTCATCATGTTTACGCCTACGGTACAAGCTTCGATTTCAATCTCAATAGGAGTTAATCTATTGTTTTCAACAAAAAATGACTTGAAAGTTATCGGAAACCAAATATCCTGACCGTAAGTCCCAATTTTATTAAAAGCAATGTTTTTACTTGAATAGTCAATACTGCCTTTTGGTCTTGAATTTTCCGTTGTGATGGAATAACCTATCTCTTCAGTAATAGGTTTGGTGTTGCCGTCTGGATTAATGAAATAAGGCGAATTATTAAAATACGTCTTGTATAATTTATACAGATCAAATACCGTGTTTGTACTCATTTTAAACCATTTTTGAACCGTTATACACTACTCGCGCAAAACACTCCATTACTATTTTTTCAATCTCATTAGCAGATTCGCCAGCGTTCAAAGTGGTAAATTGTAAGTTGTCAAAAAACTTCCCTACAGTAATATTGATCACTTTAGGACCCGCTCCCGATACCGTGGCACCTGCTGACTGACTAGAGGCATTATTTGATGCCATAACTGCTGCGCCTGAGCCTAATTGTGATTCCTTTACTTTTGCTTCCTTATCGGCTCTCGCTTTAGCAACCTTGCTATCAAGCAATGATTGGTTCCTTGCTTTAGTATATGCTGTTCCGCTTCCCTTTGTTGCCTCTGCAAAAACGTTTGTTGCAAAACCTGTAATAGGGTTTGTTTTTAATAGATTGCCTCACCTACTAGATAATATTCCGGGTATGGCTTTAAAGTTTCCACTAAAAATAGCACTGAACAAATTACCAACTCCCGAGAATACTTTTAAAATTGCTTTGGGAATTTGAGTAAAAGCCTCTATAATCATATTAGGTATTTTGCTAAACATCCCCATGATATTACTACCTACTTGTTTTAACACTCCCCAAACACCGTCAACCATTGACCTAAATCCAGAAAAACGATTGTAAGCAATTGCAAGTCCAGCTATCAAAGCCCCTATAGCAACAACAACAATGCCTATTGGATTTGCAGTCATAGCTATATTTAGCAACCATTGAGCAGCCGTAACAATACCAGTTTTAATTGCTAGCACTGCCATTATAGCTTGATAAGTTACCAATGCGCCACCAATAACACCAAGAGTAACAATAAAAATATTAGCACTAGTGGTGCCTGAGTTTATCCAATTTGCAAATTCAACGATATAACTTCCAGCAGTTAAAAAAGCGGTGCCAATATCAAGCGCTCCTGTAATCAAGGGCATAAATGCAACGCCTATTCTTGCAAGTGTATTGATCATTTTTTCTTGGAAATTGCTCCACTTTCCTTGCATACTGTTTTGTGCATTTTCTAGAGCTCCATAGTCTCAAACCTCCTTTTGATGCTGACATAGATAAAGCGGCTGATAATTGCTCATAAGTAACATCCATCTCCTTGACTTGGTCAATACTTTTACCTGTACTTTTTGCTAATAAAGCGTAAATATTAATACCAGCTATACCGAACTGACGCACATCCATTGCGGTAGCTTTACCCACCGTTTTTATTTGTTTAGTACTATTAGCTGCCATTCTAGTTAGTGTGTCGCTCGTACCACCAACCGCTACAACTGCATTCGCTAAGTTCATGCTGTCATATCTTGCAGCCTTAGCATTGGCTCCAGCCGAAATTAAGGAACGATTAACTTCTAACAGTGATTGTGTGTCAAATGGTGTAGCTTCAGCATCTTTTTCGATATTAGCATACGCCGTATTGGCTCCCTGCTTTCCTAAAAAAGTAGACATACCATTGATGTTAGTTTCTTTGTAAGTGGCTCCTTGAACAATTGAACCTAAACCACTGCCTGCCATTGCAACACCAGCAGTTGCAATACCTCCAATCATAGAACCTACTGCAACACCTCCTATACCGATTCCACCACTACGGCTAGAACCGCCAACATTGCCAGCGTGATTGCTTGACATTCTTTGCCGAAACGAGAACTCTCTTCGCGCTGCGGCTATTTGGCTAGGAATGGTACTTCTTGAAATGATATTTTCAACCTCTCTAATTCTAGATTGAAGCTCGTTAAAGCTCATTCCTAAAACTTGATTTCTACATGGTAACTTGATCAACAGACTGGCCCATTCTATTAAATGCCGATTGTGAGGCCGAACCAACTCTCGTTATGTTCGAACTCGTCGTATCGCACATTTAAAACAAATTCAATCGTATTATTCATGTCTTAGTTACCTTCTTTTTTAGCCAATTCTAGTGCTATTCCGGTGCGATAAAAAAACAGTTCTTCGCCCCATTCCTTTATTGCGTTTGCTCCAAACTTCATACTGCCGTATACGATCAAGTAATCAATTCCTGCTTTTTGTTCTTGACAGTCTTTTATACCTTTATCACTAAAGGCGAAAAAACTCGGCTTTCTTCCCTTCCAAGATGTTGTTTATTTGCAAGAATACTGCAATGAATTTGTCTTCGTCTTCAATCAATGGGTGATCGCCTTCGAGCCATAATTTTTCCATAATGTAAGCAACGGCTTTGCTCATACCATTACTACCTATTGCGGTCATATAATCGCCTAAATCATCAGCGGTAACAGGGCGTAAAACGGCCATATCACTCTCCACTTTCAAACAGATTCGACTCACGGCCACCGTGTTCTTGTTTCCATTTATCTAATTTCTCTTGAGTAAAACGAGCAATAAATGCCGCCTTACTGTCAGATAAATCACTAGACGGTGCTGTTTTTTCGGATTCTTTTGCCTGTCTATTTGCAAATGCGGACTTTAGATCACCCGCTGGAATTACATTGTTTTTCATTTTTTTGTTTTTTTGATGTTTTTTTGATTTAATCCCCTCCAGAAGAGGGGATTTTTTTAAGGTAAGATCACGTTCATTGCCAGGTAAGGCAATGTAATTTCTCTAAATTTGGCATTTTGCTCAAGATCGGTTCCTGCCTCAGTAAAGGCAACTCCAGAGGCTACATAAGTTTTAACTGGATCAATCAATCTTTTTTTGAAAGCACAAGTAATAACAATGGCTTCGTGTGGTACATCTGTGATGTCACTAAATCCTGCATCTCTAGCGGCTTTATTCATGGCATCGGCTTCAAAACCTAAAACCTTGATACTTCCGGTACCTTTCTTGTTACCAGACATGATGTCGATAGGATCGTCACCAGCACCATATAAATGCTCTTTTTCAACTTCTTTTTTAAAGCCAAACCCTCGCAGTCCTTTAATGGTTCGCCCCAATATTTTTACCTCAAATCGGGACCATGCACATTCGTCTGAGGTGATATTTACATTTTGTGACATATTTTATAAATTAGCGGTTAAACCTATCGTCACTCGAATCCAAGTCAAATAACCTAGCGGCAACACTTTTACTTCTATCTCTCCAGTGCTTGTGTTTATTATGTCCACATTCGTAGGAACGTTAGCATTACATCACTAATTTGACCAGCCATTTGAGAGCGAATTTGTTGACTGATTTCGTTTTCTAAATGCTTTGCATCAGTAGCATTTACTTGACCATTATCCTCAATACGAATTGTTGTTTCAAGTAATGGGGTTGCAGTAGCTACAGCCACACGTTGCGCTTTGTCAGCAATTCTACCATGCACCAAGATTCTAAAATCATCAGTAGAGGCCATGTTGTCACGTGCAAAATAATATCCTGCCGCACCATCACGACGATGCATGATAATATAACCCGCATTAGCAAAGGCGTCCAATTCCTCTGGGTAAAATTCCTCTAGTGGCTTATCGCCAATGTAAGCCTGTGGAATAGTCAAAGCTCCGTTTTGACCGTTACCCAATTTTACGTGAGATGGGTATTTAACCGCTCTAGCCAATGCTAGGGTAACCGCACCAGAACCATCGTTTAGGTTGCTTCCTAGAACTACTCCAGCATAACCATTTTCAACAGTATTAGGTTCAAACAATTCAGCAGTTAAATCGTTGGTTCTACCTTCAATCAGCATTCGAACCGGTTTATTAATTAATTGTTGGTATTGACCCAATGCTTTGGAGGCTAATAAGGCGTCCTCGACATCTTTATCCAAAAAGTGATCAGGTACCATTGCGTAAGCTACACTAGGTTTACGAATTAACCCTACCATTGTAATAGCTCCTTGAGTAGCATTCAATAACTTTTTCAATCCATTTGCATTGGTTGCAGTAACCATTTGCGTTAATGTCATGGTGTCTTCAACACCAAGAATGGTTAAGGCTTGATTTCCTCCCAATTCTTGATAAAACAATTGAATTGCTTTGTTCAAAAATGGTTCGGTCCCTATCGTGTAACCTTTTGCAACTGCATCATCGTAATTGAATACCGTTACAATTTCACCAATTTTAGAAACCGAGGTTCCTACGAGTCCTGCAACGCCATCCAGTACTTGTGCTTGACGTTGTAGGTTATTAGTAACTTCTACGTTTACTTTAGGCGTTCCAGTTCCTTGTGCCATTATTCTTGAACTTCTAGGTTAATAGTTTTTTTGAAAGCCTCAATTGCAGCAAACAAATCCTCCTTTTTTTTGCTTTGAGTTTCCAGCGCTAAAGAGTTAACTAATACTTTAGCATCCTCGTAAGTCGCCGTAGCAGGATCAAAGGCTTTCAACAACTCTAAGGCTATTGTTTTTGTTTCTCCTGCAACATTAACAATTAACGGATTTAAGCCAGTTTCAAACTCTTCATCTGTAATTTCATAAACTGCTGTAGCATCGATAGAAGCTCCTTTTTCGGCTTGAGCAAAAACATCTACATTTCTCTCAAAACCAAGAGCAATTAAACGATCAACACGAGATTTAAAACGAGATTCTTTATCTTGATTTTGTGAGTCCTCGCTAGTTTCTTTTTCAACATCAGTTCTTTTAAAAGAATCGATTTTGGCATCTTTCAATCCAGCGGCAAAACTTTGAGCTGATCCGATGGTGTGAAAAACACGTCCATCTGATGTGATGTGACATTCGTCATTTTGGTGTCTGCTGAAATAATCAGCTGCTTTATCTTTTGACATTTTAAAATGGTTTTAAATGGTTTTTAAATTCGATTTTTAAAGGCAAATCCTAAACCGATCAATACGGCAATTAAGATCAATAACCGCCCTAGTATGATTTGTGTCTTTTGCCAATATGACAATTGAGCTGGGACGGGATAGGGTATTTTTTCAATTTTTTGCTGGTGCTCTTTTATATAAACATCTTTCCATTGTGCAAATAGTTCCTGTGCTTCAGCTTCGCAATCAACTGTAATTATATTGTCCTTGATGTTGACTTTTGGAGGCTTTAGGTGTTTGCCTTTTTTACTTTCGGGCTTTGCCTTTGGATTAAAAACCACTTTACCATTGACGCACTCCAAATAGGATTTGTAGTAGCTACTGTCTTTTTGGATTTTAAAAACCGTATCTCTTACGACTTCGGTTTTAGTAACTGTATTCGTGGTTTCAATTGTTGTTGGTGGTACAACGCTAGCGCTTTTACAAGCTACCAGCGTTGTGGCCGACAAACAAAAAAACAACAGTATGGACAGATTTTTGAGTTTAAAATTTTTCATTGTATTCGTTTTTTGCATCAAATGAGGGACACTCTTTTATTCTTTCCCAACTTTCAATAATTCCGTTTTTGTTTTTGTCTGGGGAAAAATCTCGATGTCCTTGAATGATAATTTTGTTAGTGTTTTTGTTTTTTTGTAGCCATTCTTGAGCCTCTTTAATACAAGTTTCGAGTGCTACTTTTTGAGCTTCAGTACGGGTGTCTTTTGCATTCCAAACTGGTGATTTTGGCGTTCCCTTGTTTTCAACACCTCCTATGTAGCAGATATTTATAATTTGAGAATTAAAGCCTAAAACGCCATTTGAATTTTTGTCAAAATCCAATAAATTATGAA
>NZ_JBTGUW010000003.1:0-1760 GCF_054343795.1 Flavobacterium sp. GNP002 | reverse complement strand
ATGATTCTAAGTGAAATAAGTCACACAGAAAAAGACACTTATCCTAAGATATCGCTTATAGAGGGAATGTCAAAATCGCTACACTTGAACTGAATTACAAAACAGAACAGAGTCACACCTTTAGAAGACACACTATGGCTGCTTAACGGGAAAGGTGAGGTGGGGTGATGCATAAAACAAGGGTTTGAAATTAGCTCAGAGACCGCTCCATAAGCCAAATATGTAATAGACAAGGCCTACTCCCTGCTCAGTGAACTGGACTCAACACCCCCTAGTCACCGCACAAGAATATATCTGACTAGTAAGAATCTGAAAACCTATGTATCGATATCTCTCTGCAAGTGAATCAAGAGGGTGTAAAGCGGCATAAACACAGCAGGGAAAAGCAGCCAAGCCCCATTCTAAACATAAATTACTTTAAAAAACCCACAAAACAAAGACAGTGAAAGAGAGAGAAATTCTTACAAAATCCGTTCAGGGTCTCTGATGCAACCTGGATTGACCATATCTAGACCCACAGCTGGATGAGACATAAGGCTGGACACTCTTGGGGCTGAGAGGATTGGTGAGGTTGGGTGAGCAAACGCAGATACTTTAAAGTAACACCGCGGGGTACCCACCCCATGGGTCTCAAATCTCCAGGTACAAGGGCATCTTCCTACATCGAAAACATGCATGGGAAACCCAGAAGATGGTATGCCGTGAGATCGGGAAAGGTTTCTAAAACGCACCTCATTTCTCCTCTCCTTGTGCTCGGGTTCGCCATTCCAGCCGCTTGACTAACCATCTCCCTACTTGGAGAATCAGCACCTTTAACCTCCTGTTTCGTACAGGTTGCAATTTGTCCTGAGGATGAACGGGAAGACGGGGAACCAACGAGAGACTAGCCCTAGGTGTTGGGACAGGCACAGGTCACTCCATTTTCCCATCAGGAAGAAGAATGAACCACAGGCTCAGCCTGCCCCCCAGAACCAAAATAGGGCCTGAAGCAATCCTGCGCTTTTGCGGCCAGCTCCCAAAAAAGCGAGTAGACAAATGGAGCTCAGGGGCACTGCAATTCACAAACGTGCAGAGTTATAAATGAGAACTCTCGTCCACAAATATATTGAGGGAAGGCAACGAAGAGGATTTGAAAGCAAGGCAGATTTGCAGGAAACAGATTTCAGGAGGTAGATTCGACTCGCCTTTAAAGCACATGAAAAGCGGCAAAACGTTGACAATGATGCCCTTGGCCAAAAAGGGCGTATGCGTTTTTTCCTGAATATATTCAGGAAAAAACGCATACGCCCTTTTTGGCCAACCAAGCAAGCCGGAAGGGCAAATCAGCGCTACAAAGAAGTCTCGCTTGCCCTCGGTCAAAAGGGCCATGCTGAAAAAAGTGTAAAAACCAGAAAAGCAGGACAGGCCATGGAGACATGGGAGCCTTGCTACGCTGATGGGCGGGATGTAAATTGCCAACAGGCACTCTGGAGAAGTGTACGGTGTGTCCTGAAACAAGTAATAAACACAGCTTAGAGAGCATAGGGCACTTCCACTCATGGGCGTATAAATTGGGAAAACTAAAAATCAACAAGACACAGGCACCCCAAAGTTTACGGCTGCTCTGTTTCCAAGAACCTCCACTTCGGTACACCTTCAATATCCCAGGAAAGAGAAAAATGGATAAAGAAATGGTGGTACTTGGCACAATGGAATATCACTCAGCCATGAAATCAATGTCATAAGGCTAGTTAGCAGCATGATGAGTGGATTTAGGTACG
>NZ_JBTGUW010000002.1:0-469 GCF_054343795.1 Flavobacterium sp. GNP002 | reverse complement strand
AAAATCCAAGTATTGCTCTTGTGAAAACAGCAACAGTGAGTGGAACGGGTAAAGTGGGTGATGTAATCACGTATACTTTTGCAGTAACCAATACTGGAAATACTTCGCTTACGAATGTAGTAGTAACCGATCCAATGGTAGGTTTAACCATTACTGGAAACCCAATTGCAACTCTTGCAGTAGGCGCTTCTAATGCCACTATCAAAGGAACGTACACCATTACTCAGGCAGATATCGATGCGGGTAAAGTAGTCAACACGGCTTTAGCTACGGCTCAAGATCCAAAAGAAAATGACGTAACAGATATCTCTGGTACTTCAGTTGATAACAACACCCCTACTGACACTCCGCTAACGCAAAATCCAAGTATTGCTCTTGTGAAAACAGCAACAGTGAGTGGAACGGGTAAAGTGGGTGATGTAATTACGTATACTTTTGCAGTAACCAATACTGGAAATACTTCGCTTAC